>NZ_PTRH01000040.1:0-2322 GCF_002965045.1 Escherichia sp. MOD1-EC6300
ACTTCCGTCAACCAGGCTTATCAGCGTGGTACCGGAGGATGGCAGCGTGATTTCACGGTCGAGCGTCAGCGTCCGGGCCTGGCTGTTCACCGCCAGCACGCGCCCGCCGGTGCTGATACCGGCATAGTCATCATCGCAGATTTCAATGACATCGCCCGGTACATGGCGAAGCCCTTCGGCACCCACGCAGAAGTCCACGGTCTGCGTTTCCAGCAGCTCCGTTTTAATCAGCCACAGCCCGGCGCGGTGTGCCTGCCCCCGACTGGTACAGCCAAAGGCATCCATCTTCGTGACATTACGACCGTAACGGGCAATGGCCTGCGTATCTTCAACAAGCTCTGTCGCCGTCTCCCAGCCGTTATCCGGGTCAATCCAGTTCACCTCAACGGCATTATGGCGGTCCTTCAGGGCGCTGAAGCTGTAGCGGAACGGCGCGCCATCATCCGGCATCACCACATTACTGCGGTTATAGGTCCACACCTTATCCGACGGTCGGTCCTGCACGAACGTCAGCGTCTGCCCGTTCCATACCGGCATACAGCGCATCGCCGAGCAGAAATCACTGAGCACATCCCACGCCTTGCGCTGTGTGGTCAGGTACGCATTACAGGTAATGCGCGGCTCCGTGCCGCCAAAACCGTCCGGCACCGACTGGTCGCAACACTGGCCGATGACATACAGCGCCCATTTATCCACATCTGCCGCACCAAGACGTTTACCCATGCCGTAGCGCGGGTGGGTCAGCATATCCCACAGACACCAGGCCATGTTGTTGCTGTATGCTGGCTTAAACGTTCCGTCCCAGATACCGCTGTATTGCCGCGTCTGCGGGTTATAGTTCGACGGCACCTGCAGAATACGCCCGCGCAGATGATAATTACGGCTCACCTGCTGGCTGCCGAACTGCTCCGAATCCACCTGTACGCCGACCAGTGCCGTGTTCGGGTAGCACTGTTTCACATCGATGATTTCGGTGTATGACGACCAGAGCGTTTTGTTCTGCAGCTGGTCTGTGGTGCTGTCTGGCGTCATCCTGCGCATCCGGATATTGAACGGGCGCGGCGGCAGGTTACCCACCACCACCGAGGCCAGATACTGTGAGGTGGTTTTGCCCTTAATGGTGATGTCTTTTTCCGTCACCCAGCCACCGTTACGTTGTATCTGAACCAGCAGGCGGACTTCCGACGGATTCCTGTCCCCCTTTGAGGTGGTTTCCACCAGTGCCTGCACACCGAAGGTAAAGCGCAGACGGTCGATATTTGCAGACGTGATGGTCCGGGTGATCGGCGTGTCATATTTCACTTCCGTACCCAGCACCGTCTCGGAGCCGGAGGATTCAAATCCCTCCGGCGGTGTCTGCTCCTGCTCGCCTGCCCGGAACACCACCGTGACGCCGGATATATTGGTATTCCCCTCACTGTCCAGCACCGGCGTACTGTTCAGCAGCACGCTTTTTAATCCATCCACCGGACCTTCAATCGGCCCTTCGCTGATGGCATCAATCACACTCAGCAACTGCGTGGATTTCAGGTTGTCCTTCGCTTCGCGCGGGGTATGCCCCTTACTGCTGCCTTTACCCATTCGTCACGCTCCATAAACGACAAAACCGCCCGCAGGCGGTTTCACATAAAATGTTTTGCATCAGCGACCAATCACCACAACCTGACCACCATCCCCTTCGTCTGCCGTGCTGATCTCCTGAGAAACCACCCGTGACCCCACGCGCATTTCACCGTACAGAACAGGCAGAACATTGCCCTGGGCAACCATGTTATCCAGTGAGGAGAAATAGGTGTTCTGCTTACCGTTATCCGTTGTCTGTGTACGGGGAGTTCTGGCTTTCGGTGCCAGCATCTGCGCCACACCGCCCAGGATCATACTGGCCCCTGCCGCATACATGCCCGATACAGCCGCGGCACCCAGCCAGCCCACAGGGTTCCACCATGCCACCGCAATCAACGCCGCCCCCAGCACCACCTGAAATACACCGCCACTTTTAGCTCCCGCCAGACGCGGCACGATATGGATCACGGCACCATTTGCCAGCGGCTCATTAAGACGGGCAGATAATTCGGTTTCACCTGCATCACGCCCGGCAATGCGCACCTGATACCAGCCGTCATTCAGTTTCTGACGAAACGCCGGGACCTGTGTGGACAGCGCCCGGATGGCTTCAGCCCCCGTTTTTACACGAAGGTCGATGCGGCGGCCAAATCGTTGTAAATCCCCGTAAAGGCAGATGCGTGCCATGCCCGGTGACGCCAGAGGGAGTGTGTGCGTCGCTGCCATTTGTCGGTATACCTCTCTCGTTTGCTCAGTTGT
>NZ_PTRH01000041.1:0-2305 GCF_002965045.1 Escherichia sp. MOD1-EC6300
GTAAGCGTCAACGGAGCACCGTATTGACGCTTATTTATTGGTGAGTACTACGTTCCATGGCAGGAGTTCATCAACTCGGTTGGAAGGCCATTCCGGCAGTACGCTCAGGATATGGCCCAGATACGCTTCCGGATCGATACCGTTCAAACGGCAGGTGCCGATCAGCCCGTACAACAGTGCTCCACGCTCGCCGCCGTGATCGCTGCCAAAGAACATAAAGTTTTTCTTTCCGAGACAGACTGCACGAAGCGCTCTTCCGCAGCATTATTATCCGCCTCCGCCAGACCGTCATCACTGTAATAACAGAGGGCATCCCACTGATTCAGTACATAGCTGAACGCTTCGCCCAGTCTGGATTTTTTCGACAGCGTACCATTCTTCTCCACCATCCATTCATGCAGCGACGTCAGTAACACTTTGCTTCGCTGCTGCCTGACGGCAAGACGCTCTGACTCCGGTAATCCCCGTATTTCATCCTCGATGGCGTACAGTTCACTGATTCGCTTCAGGGCTTCTTCTGCCGTCGCACTTTTGCTGCTGATGTATACATCGTGGATTTTTCGCCGGGCATGGGCCCAGCACGCAACTTCTGTCAGTGCACCACCTTCACGTTCTGCACTGAACAACCTGTCGTAACCTGTGAACGCATCCGCCTGCAGGATACCCCGGAAGGGGCGGAGGTGTTGCTCCGGGTGTTTCCCCTGCCGGTTCGGCGAGTACGCGAACCAGACCGCTGGAGGAGATGACGAACCCACATTGCGATCATCCCGGACATACGTCCAGATACGCCCTGTTTTCGCCTTTTTCTGACCCGGTGCCAGTACCTTTACCGGTGTGTCATCAGTGTGAACCTTGCGGGTGTTCATTACATAACGGTACAGGGCATCATTCACCGGTGTCATTAACTGGCAGCACGCGTCAACCCAGTTGGAGAGTAAGGCCCGGCTCAGTTCGACACCCTGGCGGGCAAAGATTTCACTCTGACGATACAGTGGCAGATGTTCGCAGTATTTTCCCGTTAACACGCGGGCAAGTAATCCGGGGCCCGCGATACCACGCTCTATCGGGCGGGACGGCGCCGGTGCTTCAACAATACAGTCACATTTTGTACAGGCTTTTTTTACCCGTTCTGTGCGGATCACTTTCAGGGCACTGCTCACCAGTTCCAGCTGTTCAGCGCTGACTTCCCCCAGATAATCCAGCTCACCGCCACACTCCGGGCAACAGCTTTCTTCTGGCTCCAGGCGGTGTATTTCACGGGGAAGGTGTGCCGGTAACGGACGACGATGGCGCGACTGTCGCAACTGGCGGGGAACCTGAGGATCGTCTTCCCGCCCACTGTAACGATCGCTGTCCTGTTCACGTTGTTTCAGCAGAGCCTCAGCCAGTTCAACTTCACGACGCAGTTTTTCAGAACGGGTACCGAACAGCATCCGGCGCAGTTTTTCTATCTGAGCCCGCAGATGTTCTATTTCCCGTTCATCTTCTTCGATCTTTTCTTCGGCACGTGTCAGTGCAGAGCGCAGGAAGGCTTCCGTCTCTTCAACCAGACTCAGTTGCTGGTCTTTCTGACGGAGGGCTTCAGCCTGCTCAGAGAGCAACCTTTCCAGCTCTGCGATGCGAATGAGGTATTTCTGACTCATGACCGTTTTTATAATGCGGTCAGGAGTTTTTTACAACATTGTCAGTGAGTTACGGCGGGATGTTTTTGGCTGACGCCAGTCCAGCTTATCGAGGAGCATTGCCAGTTGCGAGCGGGTAATGGATACCTTGCCGTCACGTACCGCAGGCCAGATAAACTGGCCTTCCTCCAGGCGTTTGGTGAACAGGCACAGACCATCAGCATCAGCCCAAAGAATTTTAACGGTGTCACCCCGTCGGCCACGGAAGATAAACAGGTGACCGGAGAAGGGATTATCATTCAGCACATGTTGTACCTGTTCTCCCAGTCCGTTGAAGGATTTACGCATATCGGTAACGCCGGCAACGAGCCAGATACGGGGACCTGATGGGAGTGAGATCATCTTCCCCTCCCGGTCAGTTCACGGATCAACACCGTGAGCAGCTCTGGCGATGGATTTTCCAGCGTCATGTTACCGTGACGGAATTCCACCTTGCAGGAGCTGGCACTGACTCTGGTCTGAGTGGTAGTGGATAAAGATGGCGCAATGGCCACCACAGGTTCTTTCTGCTCATCCGGCGTTATTTCTACAGGTAATAATTCAACGCCAGTGTCAGAAGAGGTCGTTACCGGAAGACGCCGCGAAACACGCCCTTCGTTCTGCCAGAGCCTGAGCCATTTGAA
>NZ_PTRH01000042.1:0-2298 GCF_002965045.1 Escherichia sp. MOD1-EC6300
ATCAGCAGAACTGATATAATATCTGACCGTCATTTCTGGCTCTTTCTTTTGTTCTGCTATTATTGACCGAAAGGAGAATGCCACGCATAATTTCTTCAGTCCTTTCCATTCAAACGTGAAATCAATAAGTTCATCACGGACATCGCAAACAATATGAAGACGGATTTCTTCTCTGCCGTGACTCTTTTCACTCATTGCGTAACTGTCATGCTCTGGATTATTTAATTCTTTCAGCGGAAATTTTTCCTCGAAGGCTTTATTTAGCCGCCCCTGATTTCCTTTTACAGAGAATAAATAATCACCTCCCTGTTTTTGTATCTTCTCTGCAATATCTTTCTGGCAACCCATCGCATCAGTTGTGATAATTTTTCCTTTATATCCAGCATGTTAAGAAGTTCAGGGATAGCAGTAATCTCATTGGATTTCTCATCCGTCTTGATCTGTCCGATGACCAGACTGTGCATTGTTGAGAACGCACTAATGACATGAATCGCTCCCCTGCGGCGACTCTTGTCATAAGAATGCCGGAGTGTTTTTCCATCAATTGCGATGACGTCTTTATCATCTGAAGTATGGCAATCTCGCATCCAGTTAATAAAGCACTCGTGAAATTTTGAAGGACTGATACAGGATACAACTCTGGCGATGGTATCGTGAACAGGAATACCATTTTCAAAATCACCATATTGTTTTAAAAAATCGCGATGTGCTTCCCCAAAATCCTCTATATGTTCCCAGCCTTCTGCACCAGAAATAACGGCACAAATAGTCAACAGTAGAATATCCGACAATTTATGTTTCACTTTTGCAGGATTGTCTGCAATCGGGAATAACAGAAATATGTTCCATCAATTTTTTAAGTTCCATTCTTTTCTCCTTAATTATGTAAGGAGTATTTGATCATGTATAAGCAATAAAAAAACAGCTTCAGGCAATGAGGAATATCTCAATTTTTAAACATAAAATGCGAATTGTTTAGTACAAAAAAGCAGCGTTAAGTGATCTTTCCCTGTCGGCATGTTGACCACTGACGAATGGGGTAGTTACGCTAGAGAGTTACCAAAGGAGAAGCATCTGACTGGTAAGATTTTTACTCAGCATATTGAGCGTAACAATCTGACCCTGAGAACCCGAATCAAACGTCTGGCCCGCAGAACCATCTGTTTCTCGCGTTCTGTAGAACTTCATGAAAAAGTCATCGGTGCTTTTATCGAAAATATATGTTCTACTAATTGGAGTCATCACCCTTCTGATGAGCTTTCCTTGGATGATTACCAGACTGAATACATAGCCAAAGATTTTTACCTCATTCTGCTTTTTTTTCTCAAATGACATATATTATATTTTACATCATATTCATAGGCATATGACATTCCCCCGCCCCCCATTATGTCATTGTGGGTTGATGTTGGGCTTTCATAAAAAAATACATCTTTTTTTGAACTAGCATTAATTATATTTACTTTATATATTAAAATATTTTCTCCATCTGGAAATATTTTAGCCACACAATATAAAGCAGCTAAATCCGAATTACTTAAAAATATATTGTCATCACTCATAACTCCAGCCATTAAATGACTGGAGACTAAAGCAAGGAAATAACAACATTGTATTACCTTCATTTTAATTACTCCCTTGCCTGATAATTGTAACTCCATTCCCTTTAGCTTTGGGATTATATTTTAGATAGGTGTTATTTGGTGTTCCCAAGTAACTACTGTATTCTTTTTTTCCCATTCCATTCATATAAGAATTCGTTAAATCTTTGCTTGAAAAATTTAGACTATCATAAACATCATTTTCTTTTGTTACTTTATTTCCTTTATCGTCAGAGTAAAAACCGTGAGTGTGATAATCGCCTACTCTCTCTGAACCTTCAGGGCATTTTATATTTCGCAAGTCTACACTATCATTATCATTTGAACTTATCGGATTCATGGGGAAATATTCACCTTGCTTCTTACATATTAGTCCACCATATTCTTTATTCTCGTTAATTGATTCTCCATTACACATTGCCAATGCAAATATTCCAATATCATCTATATTTTTTGATTTAAATTCATATAATCCTAATGGATCCATGCCATTCACCGGGCTCAGCGGATATGTATACAGGTTCCATCCCCCCTTCAGCCCAATCGGATCCTGAGTGATATACCGCCCCTGCAGCGGGTCATAATAGCGGTGGCGGTTGTAATACAGGCCGGACTCCTCATCATACTGCTGACCCGGCAGGCGGATGAGCTGCTGCAGCTGGTGCGGGTTCTCTTCATTCAGCAGGTTGCCCCACTC
>NZ_PTRH01000043.1:0-2261 GCF_002965045.1 Escherichia sp. MOD1-EC6300
GATTCCACACCGGCACCATGGCTATACCCCACCCCGAGATGCCCGCTTAACGAACTGCTGAATGAGGCTTTAATACCTGCCTGGTATATTCCACGTCTGCCCGACAAATCATTGACAAAATTACCGTCATTATTCACTTTCACCCGGTTATCATCGACAAATTCTTTGCGCACAGCCGCCTTCAGCCACGGCTCAACTTCCATGCCGTTCCCCAGACGCATGTTGTAACTCAGCGTTGCGCCCAGTTCACGATATATACTGCGGGTATCGACTGATTTCGATTCCATACCATTGGATAAATGATATTCGGGGTTATCAGCGGTGAACCCCGTTAACGATGCATACGGCGTCAGGTTCCAGTTACCATCGGTAAATCGCATCCCGGTTTCAATGTGACCGCCCAGCCCGTTGCTGCGATAACTGCCGTTGGCGGCTCCACCGCTGCTCATTTTACCGGCTACGTTACTTTCAAAGCGGTTCAGCTTCACGATACCGTCCAGATAGAAACCACTTTCATGTTCCCAGCTGACATAGCCCCCCAGAGAATAACTGCCCACACTGCCATGTCCTCCACGATCAAAACCGATATGTGAATGGGAATAACCCATAAAAGCGCCCAGCGTAGCAATCCCCTCAGGAATACCATTACGGCTATCGATCCCCACCGTCATTCCGGTCAGCGTCTGCTCAAACCCGGCACCCGCATCGGTGGTGACATTATTACGGGTGTTATACGTCGTCCCCCAGACATTATTGTTGTGTGGACTCGCTTTCATTATGTTCAACCGCTCGCGAATACTGTTTAGCTCAGCATCAAAGACCAACGGTAATGTTGCTGCCATATTGAGTACGGCTGCCGTAGAAGGCGTGATGCGTTTCTCCGGGACGGGTGTCGGCGTTGGATCGGGAGTCGGGTCTGGTTTCGGATCCGGTTTTGGGTCTGGTTTTGGATCCGGTTTCGGATTTGGGTTGGGGGCCGGGTTGGGTTTGACATCATTGGTCAGGTTCCAGTTGCTGTTGCCGTCGCTTTTCAGGACATACTCATAGGTCCCAAGATCAACGAAACCGCCGGTATTACCCAGCGTAAACGAAGCATCCCCTCCCCCTGTTTTCACCAGCGTCATCGCGTCGTCAGACTGAGGGCTGACGCCGGTATCCTGAACAAAGATGTTAAAATTGCCAGTGGCGTTGTTGTTGACGACCAGTTGATCGCCCCGGGAGCCTGCAACGTTGGTATGCAGGTAGAAATTACCGCTGCCGGAAAGTTCACTGGTGGTCAGCGTATTGTAGATACCGTTAGTTGTGGCAGGCGCTGCTGTTTGTGCTGATAAATAAACATCACCGTCGTTGAGGAGCAAACTGTTTACTCTATATTCGCAGTTGCTGGTGCCTGCACAGGAATTATTGCTGTTAAGCCAGACACTGCCCCGGCTGGCAGCCGTCAGGTCGGCAAGCGTCGTATCGACGCCATTTCCGATAGTTAATGTCGCGCTATCGGTAATCCGGCCCCCCCCTTCAAGTTTAACTGGCGTAACATTATCCCGTGGCGTCATTAACGACAGGCTTCCTGTCGCGCCACTGACCGATGCATCCGCCAGCGTACCTGCGTAGACGATTGCCGTCCCGCCAGCGACCTGCAGATCTTCTGCCCGGGCCAGAGCCTGAAACTCATCTTTTGACCGACCAAGGGTATATTGCCCACCGGAATTAACCTTTGTGGCGAAGTCCTGACCCAGGTTTTGCATTGCCCCACCGTTGCCAACCGTGGAATCGCGAGCTTCGGTACCTGCTAATACCAATAAATTACCGCCATTTTCCAGCTGCACATTGGTCGCTAAATTTCCGGCAATGGAAAAGGTGCCGTACTGGTGAGTACCGCTGATTTCAATACCGTTAGCCGTGCTCGTCTGGAGAGCGGCACCGCTGTTCTGGATGATATCTGTCGCTTTGCCATTATCGTTGACTGTCAGCGTACCGCCTTCATTAATCGTTGTTTTTACTGCCTCACCGTTAGCCGAAACTGTTTGTATTCCGCCGTCGTTAATCGTTGTCTCATTCGCCACACCCTCGACGATTTGTTCACCGCCGGTAAGCATCGTGCCAGTCGCAGTGGCTTTTGTTTTGACGATCTCCCGTCCGCCCGCATTGACCTGTGTTTTGGCGGAAGTGGTGTCTGACTCCACGGTTAACACGCCGCCATTTGCCAGCAGGATATTGTTCGCCGCATCCTGCTCGATGCTGAACGCGACGCCATCAGCGCG
>NZ_PTRH01000044.1:0-2163 GCF_002965045.1 Escherichia sp. MOD1-EC6300
CTGCGCACCGTCTCACGGTGCAGCCTGTCCCGCGTATACTCGACCAGCGGCGTCCCGCCCAGCTTCATTCCCGCCAGGTAACCGCTGCCATACGTCAGCCACTCCACCGGCGGCAGGCTGTCCGGCGTGACGCGGTTTGCCAGCCCCTGTTCGTTGTATGCCTGTTTCGTCTCATGCTGCCAGAGCAGTTCCTCCGTCTCCGGGTTATGCACCGTCTGGCGCTCGCCAGTCAGACGGCCCTTGTCGTCATAGCCATAGTGGACGGCAACACGGTGGCCTTCGCTCAGGTGGCTGATTTCTCTCAGCCAGCCGTGGCCATCATACTGCCACTGCTCTGCCGGTTCGCCGTTCACCGTGCGGTGCGTGATGCGGTCCGATTCGTCGTAGTGCCAGAGGGTGACAAGCCCCTCATCTTCACTCTGCGTGAGTTTTCCGGTCAGGTCATAGTGGTAACGTTGCGTCCGCCCGTCAAAGCCGCGCTGCTGTACCAGCCGGTCCAGCGCATCGTAGGTAAACTCACTTCGGCTGCCGTTCTCGTTAGTCAGCGTGGTGACACGTCCGGCAGCATCATACTCCATACTGCGCGTCAGCCCGCCCTGCGTGGTACTGACCGCCTTTCCCCACGCATCGTACTGTGTCTCACTCCGGTTGCCATCCGGGGTGATGACGGCGGTCAGGTCGCCTGCGGCGTTGTACTCATACTGCGTTTCACGGCCCTGTGCGTCTTTCACCGAGGTTAACCGGCCACGGTTGTCATAGCGGCGGTAAAGGCTGATACCTTCCTCGCGGTGAACCGCCGTCATCTGGCCGAAGCGGTCGTATTCATAGCGGGTCTGGTAGCCCGAGCAGTCGGTGAAGGCCAGCAACTGCCCGTAGCGGCTCCAGGTCATCTGCCGGGTGCTGCCCGTCGCATCCGTTGTCGTCGCCGGTAACTCACTGTGCGCGTCATCGTAGCGGTAGCGTACTGTCTCCCCGCTGCGCGATGTCTCCGTTACCAGCCTGTCCAGCTCATCATACGCCCGGCGGCTCTCCAGCCCGTCCGGGGACACCACTGCCGTCACCTGGTTCCCGTCGTTATAGTAAAATTTCGTCTCCCGCCCGTCCGGCGTGGTGATATCCGTGATATCGCCGGACACCACATTCAGGCCGTACTCTGTCCGCCGTCCCGCCGCGTCCGTCTGTGCCGTGAGCCTTCCTGCCGCGTCATACCCGCTGTGCGTGACGCTGCCGTCCGCCAGTTCTTTTTTCACCACCCGCTTCAGCCCGGCCCCGCCTTCTGTATGCAGCACCTCTCGCCGGTTCAGGCTGTCCGTGATGGTGATGCGGTCCTGCTCATAAAGATAGCGATAGCTTAACCCTGCCGGGTTCAGCTGCTCCACCACCCGCCCGGTATCGTCGTAGCGGTAGCGCATCTCCGGCCTTCCCGCATAACGGTGCCCCACCATCCGGCCCGGGTGCTGCGCGTCATACGTGAAAGCGCGCACCTGCGTATTGCTGCGGTCATATACCGCCAGCAGTTCACCGGCTTCCGTATACGTGTAACGCGCCAGTGGCGCACCGGGCAGATTCTCCGGGTATGCCGGGTCGTGCATCAGCCACACCGCCGAAAGACGGATGCCCCTGTCGGGGCCGTATTCCGTACCGGGCAGTGTGTCGGGGAACGCTGAGGCTGAGAGAGGGCGGGAACGGTCAGAAGAAGATAGCGAAGAGGTGCGGGCCTCTTCCGCACGCTGCGCCTGCGTGGTCAGCACCAGACGGAACTTCCGCCCGGCACCGTCCGTCACGCTGGTGATTTCCCCAGCCAGGTCACCGGCGGCCTCACGCCGGTACGTCAGCGTCCGCCCGAAGCGGTCCGCCAGCCCGGTAAGCACCCGGTACGGCGGCAGCGGCGCTGGCAGTACGTCCTCAGCACCCGGCACCCGCTCACTCCACCCCAGTATCCACCACGACCCCTGTGCGCTGTTGGTCGCCAGGTAAAGATGCGGGCTTAACCGGATATCCGGCGGCAGCGCCCCCCACAGTCGCGCCAGCGTGTGGCCGTCCGGCTGCGCTGCCTTACCACCGCGCACCAGCCACATTGACTCGCTGCGGCTGTACACCGCCTCCCCCGGCAGCAGCGGCTCAAAGTGAATGCTCCGCCCGCCGTTGTCGTTGAGTATCAGT
>NZ_PTRH01000045.1:0-1698 GCF_002965045.1 Escherichia sp. MOD1-EC6300
ACTGCTCTTTAACAATTTATCAGACAATCTGTGTGGGCACTCGAAGATACGGATTCTTAACGTCGCAAGACGAAAAATGAATACCAAGTCTCAAGAGTGAACACGTAATTCATTACGAAGTTTAATTCTTTGAGCATCAAACTTTTAAATTGAAGAGTTTGATCATGGCTCAGATTGAACGCTGGCGGCAGGCCTAACACATGCAAGTCGAACGGTAACAGGAAGCAGCTTGCTGTTTCGCTGACGAGTGGCGGACGGGTGAGTAATGTCTGGGAAACTGCCTGATGGAGGGGGATAACTACTGGAAACGGTAGCTAATACCGCATAACGTCGCAAGACCAAAGAGGGGGACCTTCGGGCCTCTTGCCATCGGATGTGCCCAGATGGGATTAGCTAGTAGGTGGGGTAACGGCTCACCTAGGCGACGATCCCTAGCTGGTCTGAGAGGATGACCAGCCACACTGGAACTGAGACACGGTCCAGACTCCTACGGGAGGCAGCAGTGGGGAATATTGCACAATGGGCGCAAGCCTGATGCAGCCATGCCGCGTGTATGAAGAAGGCCTTCGGGTTGTAAAGTACTTTCAGCGGGGAGGAAGGGAGTAAAGTTAATACCTTTGCTCATTGACGTTACCCGCAGAAGAAGCACCGGCTAACTCCGTGCCAGCAGCCGCGGTAATACGGAGGGTGCAAGCGTTAATCGGAATTACTGGGCGTAAAGCGCACGCAGGCGGTTTGTTAAGTCAGATGTGAAATCCCCGGGCTCAACCTGGGAACTGCATCTGATACTGGCAAGCTTGAGTCTCGTAGAGGGGGGTAGAATTCCAGGTGTAGCGGTGAAATGCGTAGAGATCTGGAGGAATACCGGTGGCGAAGGCGGCCCCCTGGACGAAGACTGACGCTCAGGTGCGAAAGCGTGGGGAGCAAACAGGATTAGATACCCTGGTAGTCCACGCCGTAAACGATGTCGACTTGGAGGTTGTGCCCTTGAGGCGTGGCTTCCGGAGCTAACGCGTTAAGTCGACCGCCTGGGGAGTACGGCCGCAAGGTTAAAACTCAAATGAATTGACGGGGGCCCGCACAAGCGGTGGAGCATGTGGTTTAATTCGATGCAACGCGAAGAACCTTACCTGGTCTTGACATCCACGGAAGTTTTCAGAGATGAGAATGTGCCTTCGGGAACCGTGAGACAGGTGCTGCATGGCTGTCGTCAGCTCGTGTTGTGAAATGTTGGGTTAAGTCCCGCAACGAGCGCAACCCTTATCCTTTGTTGCCAGCGGTCCGGCCGGGAACTCAAAGGAGACTGCCAGTGATAAACTGGAGGAAGGTGGGGATGACGTCAAGTCATCATGGCCCTTACGACCAGGGCTACACACGTGCTACAATGGCGCATACAAAGAGAAGCGACCTCGCGAGAGCAAGCGGACCTCATAAAGTGCGTCGTAGTCCGGATTGGAGTCTGCAACTCGACTCCATGAAGTCGGAATCGCTAGTAATCGTGGATCAGAATGCCACGGTGAATACGTTCCCGGGCCTTGTACACACCGCCCGTCACACCATGGGAGTGGGTTGCAAAAGAAGTAGGTAGCTTAACCTTCGGGAGGGCGCTTACCACTTTGTGATTCATGACTGGGGTGAAGTCGTAACAAGGTAACCGTAGGGGAACCTGCGGTTGGATCACCTCCTTACCTTAAAGAA
>NZ_PTRH01000046.1:0-1565 GCF_002965045.1 Escherichia sp. MOD1-EC6300
GAAACATCTTCGGGTTGTGAGGTTAAGCGACTAAGCGTACACGGTGGATGCCCTGGCAGTCAGAGGCGATGAAGGACGTGCTAATCTGCGATAAGCGTCGGTAAGGTGATATGAACCGTTATAACCGGCGATTTCCGAATGGGGAAACCCAGTGTGATTCGTCACACTATCATTAACTGAATCCATAGGTTAATGAGGCGAACCGGGGGAACTGAAACATCTAAGTACCCCGAGGAAAAGAAATCAACCGAGATTCCCCCAGTAGCGGCGAGCGAACGGGGAGCAGCCCAGAGCCTGAATCAGTGTGTGTGTTAGTGGAAGCGTCTGGAAAGGCGCGCGATACAGGGTGACAGCCCCGTACACAAAAATGCACATGCTGTGAGCTCGATGAGTAGGGCGGGACACGTGGTATCCTGTCTGAATATGGGGGGACCATCCTCCAAGGCTAAATACTCCTGACTGACCGATAGTGAACCAGTACCGTGAGGGAAAGGCGAAAAGAACCCCGGCGAGGGGAGTGAAAAAGAACCTGAAACCGTGTACGTACAAGCAGTGGGAGCCTCTTTATGGGGTGACTGCGTACCTTTTGTATAATGGGTCAGCGACTTATATTCTGTAGCAAGGTTAACCGAATAGGGGAGCCGAAGGGAAACCGAGTCTTAACTGGGCGTTAAGTTGCAGGGTATAGACCCGAAACCCGGTGATCTAGCCATGGGCAGGTTGAAGGTTGGGTAACACTAACTGGAGGACCGAACCGACTAATGTTGAAAAATTAGCGGATGACTTGTGGCTGGGGGTGAAAGGCCAATCAAACCGGGAGATAGCTGGTTCTCCCCGAAAGCTATTTAGGTAGCGCCTCGTGAATTCATCTCCGGGGGTAGAGCACTGTTTCGGCAAGGGGGTCATCCCGACTTACCAACCCGATGCAAACTGCGAATACCGGAGAATGTTATCACGGGAGACACACGGCGGGTGCTAACGTCCGTCGTGAAGAGGGAAACAACCCAGACCGCCAGCTAAGGTCCCAAAGTCATGGTTAAGTGGGAAACGATGTGGGAAGGCCCAGACAGCCAGGATGTTGGCTTAGAAGCAGCCATCATTTAAAGAAAGCGTAATAGCTCACTGGTCGAGTCGGCCTGCGCGGAAGATGTAACGGGGCTAAACCATGCACCGAAGCTGCGGCAGCGACACTGTGTGTTGTTGGGTAGGGGAGCGTTCTGTAAGCCTGCGAAGGTGTACTGTGAGGTATGCTGGAGGTATCAGAAGTGCGAATGCTGACATAAGTAACGATAAAGCGGGTGAAAAGCCCGCTCGCCGGAAGACCAAGGGTTCCTGTCCAACGTTAATCGGGGCAGGGTGAGTCGACCCCTAAGGCGAGGCCGAAAGGCGTAGTCGATGGGAAACAGGTTAATATTCCTGTACTTGGTGTTACTGCGAAGGGGGGACGGAGAAGGCTATGTTGGCCGGGCGACGGTTGTCCCGGTTTAAGCGTGTAGGCTGGTTTTCCAGGCAAATCCGGAAAATCAAGGCTGAGGCGTGATGACGAGGCACTACGGTGCTGAAGC
>NZ_PTRH01000047.1:0-1526 GCF_002965045.1 Escherichia sp. MOD1-EC6300
GATGCGACAGGGAAAGAACAGGTCTACATCCACGCGCAGAAGAACATGAACACCGAGGTGCTGAATAACCGCACCACTGATGTGATAAACAACCATGCCGAAAAAATAGGTAACAACCAGGCGATCACCGTTACCAATAACCAGATCCAGAACATTGGCGTTAATCAGATACAGACGGTTGGTGTCAACCAGGTGGAAACGGTGGGCAGTAACCAGATTATCAAAGTGGGATCAAACCAGGTTGAAAAGGTGGGGATCATTCGTGCGCTGACGGTGGGCGTGGCTTACCAGACGACGGTAGGCGGCATTATGAATACCTCGGTGGCGTTGTTGCAGTCCTCACAGGTAGGGCTGCATAAATCACTGATGGTGGGAATGGGCTACAGCGTCAATGTAGGGAATAACGTCACCTTCTCGGTGGGCAAGACGATGAAGGAAAACACCGGACAAACAGCAGTTTATTCTGCCGGTGAGCATCTTGAACTCTGCTGTGGTAAGGCAAGGCTGGTGCTGACGAAGGACGGAAGCATATTTCTTAATGGTACGCACATTCATCTGGAAGGGGAGTCGGATGTGAACGGTGATGCGCCGGTGATTAACTGGAACTGTGGTGCCACACAACCTGTGCCGGATGCGCCTGTGCCGAAAGATTTACCCCCCGGAATGCCGGATATGCGGCAATTTTGAGTCAGGTGCAAAAAATTAAAACGGAACTGGTGCAGTGGCCAGATGAACCATATTAAAAGCAGAAGGAATTGATTCATGGGCGGAAAACCGGCGGCGCGGCAGGGTGACATGACCCGCAAGGGACTGGATATTGTGCAGGGTTCAGCAGGGGTGCTGATAGGTGCGCCGACGGGGGTTGCCTGCTCGGTGTGTCCCACAGGGGAAGCCACGCCGAAATATGGCAATCCGGTAAACCCGCTGCTGGGAGCGAAGGTACTGCCTGCTGAAACCGACCTGGCACTATCCGGCCCGTTGCCGTTCATCCTTTTCCGCGCCTACAGCAGTTACCGGACGAAGACGCCAGCCCCGGTGGGGATATTCGGCCCCGGCTGGAAAGCCCCCTCCGACATCCGCTTACAGATTTGTGAGCGTGAACTGATACTTAACGACAGCGGTGGCCGGAGCATCCACTTTGAACCCCTGTTTCCCGGCGAGATAAGCTACAGCCGCAGCGAGTCGTTCTGGCTGGCGCGGGGCGGGGTGCTGAAACAGCATAAAGGACACCCGCTTGCGCGGTTCTGGCGGGCGCTGCCGGAAGCGGTCCGCCTGAGTCCACACACCTATATGATGGCTGTCAGCACAACCGGGCAGTGGCTGGTGCTCGGCTGGCCGGAGCGGGTGCCGGAAGTGGACGAGGTGCTGCCGCCGGAGCCACCCGCATACCGGGTACTGACGGGCGTGGTGGATGGCTTTGGTCGGACGATGACTTTCCACCGGGTGGCAGAGGGTGACGTGGCGGGCGCGGTGACGGGGGTGACGGACGGTGCGGGCCGTCGTTTTCACCTGTTGCTGAGCACGCA
>NZ_PTRH01000048.1:0-1345 GCF_002965045.1 Escherichia sp. MOD1-EC6300
TGAGGAATATCTCAATTTTTAAACATAAAATGCGAATTGTTTAGTACAAAAAAGCAGCGTTACGTGATCTTTCCCTGCCAGCCCCTCCGGGTTGACCTGCTCCGTCACCCGCAGAACCCTGCACAATATCCAGTCCCTTGCAGGTCATGTCACCCTGCCGCGCCGCCGGTTTTCCGCTCATGGTTTATTCCTTTTCTTTTACCTTACATGGCCATACAAATAGTTACCTATACTGTCTTTGAATATTGCCCTATCATTTAAAGCCCACCTAATTTTTGCGACAGCAAAGGGATTTCTTTTTTAATCCAATCTATCATTTCATTTTTTTTAAAACATACGTTAATGCCATTCACACTTCCACATTCACCAAAAGCATCAAAATAAATTTCACATTTATTGTTGCCTTTCGAAATGATGCTAACCCCCCATCTTATATTGTTATATTTTTCTTTTCTGAAATACTTCATTTGCAATAAATCAATTATCTTACCCGCATAGAGATCGCTAAGTTCATTCACCACCACTTTATATCTGTATATTTCATTAAGACCTTCCTTGCTAAGCGGAACTAACGTGGTAACATACGATGGAAGATTAACTACCTCTATCGTTTTCACGCTATCTATTCCACACAATTCATTCACTCGCCCCATCCCCAATACCGAACCAGAAAATAGAGACAATAAAACCATCAAATATTTCATCATAAAAAACCTCACTATTCTGGCGTACCCGTTATTGTCATCGTCTGCAACGGTCCATCCACCCGATAAAAAGGCAGTCCACTATGAGCTCCTCTGACACACTCATCTAAAGTTTTCGCCGCACGCGATTCAATTATTGTAATAACCCTTGCCTCTTCTTTATTATCATATTTCTTATCCGTCCGACTTAAAAGAGCCATGAAATTTTCTTTATCAAGAAGGTAATACTGTGCATGTGCAAACTCATGCCCCAAACCTAATGCAGGCGATTGTGATTTCGAGTTTAATTCAGTTGAACAAAATAAAGACGCTCTACTATTCCAATATATCGTCATATTATTCGAATTAAATCTACCATTGGTTCCTTCAATATACTCTATATTTATAGTTTCTTCAGAGCTTGATAAAAAATCTATAGCATCTTTCATTCGTGAATCTTTTTCTAAATACTTAACAGCCTGATTAAAATCACTTGGATCACCATTAACCTCGAATTTTAAACCCAAAGAATCTATAAACCGAACAGGGTTTAATGGATATTTATACAGATTCCATTCACCTCTTAGCCCGATTGGATCCTGCGTGATATACCTCCCCTGCAACGGGTCATAGTACCGGTGACGGTTGTAGTACAGCCCCGA
>NZ_PTRH01000049.1:0-1319 GCF_002965045.1 Escherichia sp. MOD1-EC6300
CCGCGGAATAACACTGGCGGTATCATGACCTGCCGGTCAAATTTCTGATCATCACTGATTCTTACCGTGATGGTGCCACTGGCATAACTGTTCGTGCGGGGGAAAGACTTGCTGACCGTTTTGACAATATCGCCTTCAATCTGATTGGCTGACAGTTTCCCCTTAATCTGACAGTTTTCATTAATCGTGACATTGTTGAGCGTCCCTGAATTTGCATTCACATTACCGCTGATATCCGCATTTTTAGCGGTCAGTTTTCCGTCCGGTGTCAGGGAAAATGCCGGCGGATTTCCACCGCTGGTAATGGTGGGAGCCGTCAGGCGTTTCAGGAACACGTCGTTCATGAATATCTGGTTGCCCTGCGCCACAAACATCGGCGTTTCATTCCCGTTTGCCGGGTCAATAAACGCGATACGGTTAGCGGCAACCAGAAACTGGCTCAGTTTGCCTTCCTCCGTGTCCTCCATGCTGAGGCCAATACCCGCGACATAATGTTTGCCGTCTTTGGTCTGCTCAATTTTGACAGCCCACATGGCATTCCACTTATCGTTGGCGTCCTTCCACTCTTTCGAAAACTCCTCCAGTCTGCTGGCGTTATCCTCCGTCAGCTCGACTTTTTCCAGCAGCTCCTTGCCGAGATGGGATTCGGTTATCTTGCCTTTGAAAAAATCCAGGTAACCTTCCGCATCATCGCTCGCCCGACCGACGGCCTCCACGAATGCCGATTTGCCAACGGTGTTCACACTGCGGATATAAAAGTAATAATCATGGCCCGGTTTGATATTGATACTGGCGGCTATCCAGTACAGCCCCGTGCCAAGGTAGCGGGCTGTGGTTTCAACCTGCCTGATATCGGTAATCCGCGTTTCCGAGAACCAGAACTCAAACTGTACCGTCGGATCGTAAACCGCAAGATGCGGCGTGGCGGTTATCTGAAAATAGCCCGGCGTCAGCTCAATCCTCGACGGTGCTGCCGGTGCGGCAATCCGGAACGATACCGACGCCGGATCGCCCTGCTGCCCCCACGCATTTACCGCCCGGACTGTCAGCCTGTAGTTCCCTGGCGCCAGTTGCGTGAAGCGGTATGTGGTTTCCGTCGTCCGGGCCGTGCTGACCAGCCGCTCACTGCCGTCATCCGCTGTTACGGTCAGACGGAGCAGGAAGCTCACGCCCTTCACCACCTTCGGCGTGTCCCAGCGCGCCAGCACCTGATATTCCCCGCTGTCTGCGGTGACTCCGGCGGTCAGGTGCTGCACCGCTGGCGGCGTGACACCATTCACCGTGCCGCTCTGGTCGCCGTCAAAGTGCGCCCCGTTATC